>NZ_LHVI01000021.1:0-10283 GCF_001269755.1 Pseudomonas sp. Q12-87
CCAGGCCGTTATTGGGGCCGCTTCGCAGCCCAGCGGGAGCAAGCTCCCTCGCCACAAAAGCTCTGTATTCGAATCAACTTTAACTGCGTATACGAAATACCATTAACCACCGGAGACAATCCATGAGCAAACGCATCAACTGGAGCGGCGTTTTCCCCGCCGTCACCACGCAATTCAACGATGACTTTTCCATCAACCTGGAAAAAACCCATCAGGTGATTTCCAACGTCATCCGTGACGGTGTGTCGGGCCTGGTGGTCTGCGGTTCCGTGGGGGAAAACACTTCCCTGAGCGCCGAGGAAAAAATCGCCGTGACCGAAGTCGCGGTGGACGCCTCCCGTGGCCGGGTGCCGGTGATTTGCGGCGTGGCCGAGTTCACCAGCTTGCAAGCCGCGAAAGTCGCCAACGCGGTGCGCAAGGTCGGCGTCGACGGGGTGATGCTGATGCCGGCGCTGGTCTATGGCTCCAAGCCGTTCGAGACCGCCGAGCACTTCCGCTACGTGGCCCGGCATGCCGACGTGCCGTTGATGGTCTACAACAACCCGCCCATCTACAAGAACGACGTGACCCCGGACATCCTGATTTCCCTGGCCGACTGCGACAACGTGGTGTGCTTCAAGGATTCCTCAGGCGACACTCGGCGTTTCATCGACGTGCGCAATGAAGTCGGCGATCGCTTCGTGTTGTTCGCCGGCCTGGATGACGTGGTGCTGGAGAGCCTCGCGGTGGGCGCCGAAGGTTGGGTTTCGGGCATGTCCAATGTGTTTCCGAAAGAAGGCGAGACGATTTTCCGCCTGGCCCGCGCCGGACGTTTTGCCGAGGCGATGCCGATCTATGAATGGCTGATGCCGATCCTGCACCTCGACGCCCGCGCCGACCTGGTGCAATGCATCAAGCTCTGCGAAGCCATCGCCGGCCGCGGCAGCGCCCTCACCCGCCCACCGCGCCTGGCCCTGCCGGACGAAGATCGGCTGTATGTGGAGCAGATCATGGCCAAGGCCATGGCGAACCGGCCAGCGTTGCCGGATGTGGGGCTTTAGGACCCGGAACCCGAGGTAAATAACCAATCCCTGTGGGAGCGGGCTTGCTCGCGAAGGCGGTTTGTCAGATATGACTATGCTGCATGTGCCGCCGTCTTCGCGAGCAAGCCCGCTCCCACAGGATTTGTGGTGGCCATAAAGGGAGACCGCCCCATGAATTATTTCCTCGCCCAGTCCCTGAACAACCAATGGGCCAACCGCAGGCTGCTCAGTGCCTGCGCGCGGCTGAACGAGGCCGAATATGGGGCGTACCGCACCAATTTCTTTCCCTCCATACAGAGCACGCTCTGCCACATCCTGGAAGTGGATCGCTACTACCTCACCGCCCTCGAAGGCGACCGGGATGGGCAGATAAAGGATTTCTCCGAGATCCTGCCGTACGCCCAGCTCCTGCAAAGCCAAACCCAAACCGACCAGCGGCTGGTGGCGTGCTGCGAAGCCCTGCGGGAAAAAGACCTGGCCCGCTCCGTGGAGCTGGTGCGGGTCGACGGAGTGGTGCGCGAACGAATCGACCGGCTGCTGCTGCACTTGTTCGAGCATCAGATCCATCATCGCGGCCAAGTACATTCGATGCTCAGCGGCACCGGCGTCGAGCCTCCGCAGCTCGACGAATTTTTTCTCGAATGCGACCACAAATATCGGCAAAAAGATGAGCAACTCGCCGAGGAGATCGTCTGGCGAGACTATCGACCTGGCTAAAAACGCCGACGCACTCAAAAAAATGCGATGGCCGCTACCGGCCACCGCCAAAATCGCCCACTTCAGGCGCCCTCAGATCGGTGCGGGAGACACGATAATCTTGACGTTGTGCTCCTTGTTATTGACCAGTTCCTCGAAACCCTGGCCGACAATCTGCTCCAGCTGGATACGGCCGGTCACCAACGGCGAGATGTCCAGGCGCCCGTCGGCGATGAAGGCGATCACGTCGGCGAATTCACCGTTGTAGGCCAGCGCGCCAAGTACTTGTTTCTCGGTGGAGACCAGTTCAAAGAAGTTGAATGAACTCGGCTCTTCGAAGATTCCCACCAGCACGCACTTGCCGGCCTTGCGGATCAGGTCGATGGCCAACTTGGCGGTGTGCTTGTTGCCGATGCACTCGAAGCTGACATCGGCGCCCAAGCCACCGGTCAGGCGCCGGACTTCGGCCAGGGCGTCACATTCATTCGGATCGATGACGTGGCTGGCGCCCACCTCCAGGGCCTTGGCCTTGCGCGCGCCGGACATTTCCAAGGCAATCACCTGGGCGGCGCCGGCGGCCTTGGCGCACATGATGGTGCACAGGCCAATCGTCCCGGCCCCCACCACCACGACATTTTGGCCCAACAGGCTGCCGGCCTTTTTCACCGCGTGCATGCCCACCGCCAGTGGCTCGATCAGCGCGCCGGCCTCGGCCGGAAAGCCGGCGGGCAACTTGTAGAGCAGGTTGGCCGGCACGTTGACCAATTCAGCAAACGCACCGTTATTCATCAGCCCGGTGAACGCCAGGTTTTCGCAGATGTTGTACAGGCCATGGGTGCAGTAATAGCAGGTGCCGCAATGCTGGCAGGCATCGGCCGCCACCGGCTCACCGACACTGAAGCCCTCCACACCGGCGCCCAGTTCGACGATCTCACCGCAGAACTCATGCCCGAGGATGCATTGGCCCTTGATGCCCGTCAGCGGGTGCGGCGCGTCCACCGGGATGAACACCGGCCCGGCCACGAATTCATGCAGGTCGGAGCCACAGATGCCGCACCATTGCACACGGATCTGCACCCAACCGGCGGGCGGTGAAATCGGCAGCGGCACGTCTTCGACGCGGATGTCGTTGCGGCCATGCCAGACGGCGGCGCGCATGCTGCGGGTAGGCTTGATTGAAACGTTCATGACATTGCCTCCAGGATTCTGTGGGCGACGACAGCGGTCGCCGCCTGCTTGATCAGTGCTGCTGAATGAACTCAAGGATCAGTCGGTTGACCTGTTCGGCCGCTTCCATCTGCACCATGTGGCCCTGGCCGGAGAGCAACTCGACCTGCGCACTCAGCCCTTCGCTATGGGCCGCTGGAATGATCGCGTCGTCACTGCCCCAGATCACCAGGGTCGGCACATGACCGGCTTGCACCACTTCGCGCAGATCCACCTGCTGGCGACCATCGGCGAACAACGTCGCTGAAAGTTGCTGCAGCGCGGCGTCGACGCCCTCCAGGCGCTTGTACTTGAGCATGTCGTCGAGCATCTGCCGGTTGACCAGCTCGGCATTGGAAAACAGCTGCACCAACTGCGGCTTGAGGGCGTTGCGGTTGGCCGCTTCGACGAAACCTTTCAGGTAGCCGCCGTTGATCTCCCCGCCCAGCCCAGCGCTGCCGATCAGGGTCAGCGAGCGTATCCGCTGGGGCATCAGGCGCGCGGCGTTCAGCGACACCGCCCCACCCATGGAATGCCCCACCAGATGCACCGCGTTGATATCCAGGTGATCGAGCATGGCCAGCACCACGTTGCTCAGTTCGTCCAGGTCACCGCTTTGCAGGGTTTTCGAAGATTCGCCATGCCCCGGCAGGTCCAGGGCAATCACCCGGCGCCCGGCTGCCAGCGCCTCGTGGTTGAACAGCCAATTGTTCAGGTCACCGCCGAAACCGTGCACCAGCAACAGCGGCGTGCCGCCCTCGCCGCGCTCGAAATAGCGGATCACCCGGCCGTCCAATTCAACTTTCTGCGGTTTCGGACCGCTGTCTTCGTCAGCCGCATCACCCGGCACGAAGCTGGCCTGGAACTGCTCGATCACCGCATCGATCTCGGCGTCGCTGGCCTCGCCGTCCACGACAATGCCCAGCAGTGCGCCGACCGCCAGGGTTTCGTCCTGGCGGGCGATCTGCCGACGCAATATCCCGGAAAACGGCGCCTCGACGCTGCTGGAGATCTTGTCGGTCTCCACGTCCATCACTTCATCGCCCTTGGTGATGGCCTGGCCCTCCTCCTTGAGCCAGGCATCGACCCGGCCTTCGGTCATCGACAGGCCCCACTTGGGCATGGTCAGGGTAAAAATCTGGCTCATCAGCGCTTGCTCCACTCGATCACGTTGAGCACGGCTTGCTCGATCTTCGCCGCGTCGGGGATGTACAGGTCTTCCAGGGCATCGGAAAACGGCACCGGCGTGTGCGGCGCGGTGACCATTTCAATGGGGGCCTTCAGCGAGCCAAAGGCTTTTTGCGCCACCAGCGCGGAAATATCGGTGGCCATGGAGCAGCGCGGGTTGGCTTCGTCGATCACCACCAGGCGCCCGGTCTTTTCGACGCTCTCAAGAATGCTGTCCTCGTCCATCGGACTGGTGGTGCGCAGGTCGATGACTTCGCAATCGATCCCGCGCCCGGCCAGGCTGCGCGCGGCGTCCATCGCGGTGTTGACCATGCGCCCGTACGACACCAGGGTCACGTCCTTGCCGTCGCGCAGGAAGTTGGCCTCGCCAAAGGGAATGGTGTAGAGCTCTTCCGGCACGTCGCCTTGCATGCTGTAGAGCAACTTGTGCTCGCAGAAAATCACCGGGTCGTTGTCGCGGATCGCCTGGATCAGCAGGCCCTTGGCGTCATAGGGCGATGACGGGCAGACGACCTTGAGCCCCGGGAGGTGGGTCCACAGCGAGGTGAGCATTTGCGAATGCTGGGCGGCGGCGCGCAGGCCGGCGCCGACCATGGTGCGGATCACCAGGGGCGTGGAAGCCTTGCCCCCGAACATGTAGCGAAACTTCGCCGCCTGGTTGAGGATCTGGTCCAGGCAGCAACCGGCGAAGTCGACGAACATCAGTTCGCACACCGGGCGCACGCCACAGGTGGCGGCCCCCACGGCGGCGCCGACGTAACCGATCTCCGACAGCGGCGTGTCCAGCACGCGGCCGGGGAATTGGTCGTAAAGGCCCTTGGTGACGCCGAGCACACCGCCCCAGGCGTCGTTCTCCCCGGGTGCGCCGGCACCACCGGCAACGTCCTCGCCCATGATGAAGACACTGGTGTCGCGGCGCATTTCCTGGGCCAGGGCTTCGTTGATTGCCTGCTGATAGCTGATTTTTCTCGCCATGATGGAATTCTCTATTGTTGTTATTCGGGAGGGCGTTCAGGGGTAGCTGACGTAGACGTCGGTCAGCAGGTCCGCCGCAGAGGGCTTGGGATCGGACTTGGCCTTGTACACCGCGTTTTCAATCAGCAGTTCCACCTCCTTGTCGATCTGGTCCAACTGCTCCACGGTGAGCAATCCGGCCCGGGTGGTGCGCTCGCGAAACTGCATCAGGCAGTCCTGGTTTTCGCGGAAATGCTTGACCTCGTCGGGGGCCCGATACGTCTGGGCATCGCCTTCGAAATGGCCGTAGTAACGCGTCAGCTTGACCTCGATCAGCGACGGCCCTTCCCCGGCCCGGGCGCGCTCCACCGCCGCCCCGGCCGCTTCATGGACGGCGAAGAAATCAAAACCGTCCACCGTCACGCCAGGCATGCCGAACCCGGCGGCGCGGTCGGCGATGTGATCGCAGGCCACCGACCAGTTGGAAGCGGTGGCTTCGGCGTAACCGTTGTTTTCGGCGATGAACAGGCACGGCAGGTTCCATACCGAGGCCATGTTCATGGCTTCGAACACCGCGCCCTCGTTGGAGCCGCCATCGCCGAAGAACACCACGGCGACGCTGTCGGTGCCCTTGAGCCGGGCCGCCAGCGCGGCGCCCACCACCAGGGGCGCGCCGGCGCCGACGATACCGTTGGCACCGAGCATGCCTTTTTCGAAATCGGCGATGTGCATCGAGCCGCCCTTGCCCTGGCAGACGCCGGTTTTCTTGCCGTAGATCTCGGCCATCATCCCGTAGACATCCACGCCCTTGGCGATGCAGTGGCCGTGGCCACGGTGGTTGGAGGCGATGCAGTCGTCATCGCCCAGGTGAGCCATGACGCCGGCGGCCGAGGCTTCTTCGCCTGCATACAGGTGGACGAAACCGGGGATCTCGCCGGTGGCGAACTCCACGTGCAGGCGCTCTTCGAAGGCGCGAATGGTGCGCATCACCTGGTAGGCGTGCAGCAGTTGATCGTGGGTCAGCGGTGTCGACATTTTTATTCTCCTGGGGTGTCTTCTTGAAGATTCAGAGGGTGTTGCGGGTGTTCGCGGCCAATGGCCAGCAAACGCTGTTGCGCGGCGTAGGCCAGCACCGCGTTGACGTCGATGCTCAGCGGACCGCCGGCGTCGAGGGTGACCGTGGGCCGGTCATGGACGTTGAATTCGATTTCCCGCTCGCCGTCCAAGGCCAGGGTGCCGCTGGCGAGCGACAGGCCATGGGCGACGCCGGGTTCCAGGGGGCCGGCGGCGAGCACGCCACAGCCTTGCAGCAAGCCCGGCGCGAGCGGCACCAGCAGCGCTTCGGGGGATTGCGGATCGAGGCGCATCCAGGCCCCGCCCGGTGCCTGGCGTGACACCGGAAACCACAGGCCGCACAGCGCCGACAGGCCAATGGATTGCGGTTCGGCAAAGGTCACGAAGACTTCAGCCAGATCCTGCGCCCGACTGATGGCCCGGGCGCCGACAAAACGCAGCGGCGACACGGCGACATCCACCAGGGCGACTTCCCGCAGGCCGCGTGCGGCATCGCAGACCAGCAGGCGCTTGTTGCGGCGCAAGCCGAGCTGTGCCGGTACCCGGCCGCTGGCGTACAACCCGCCGGCCAGCCCGGCGCTGGTGGCTTCGCGCAATTCGGGAAAGGCGTTGTTGGTGCCGGTGGACAAGGTCAACAACGGGATGTCGCCCACCTCGGCAGCCACCGCCTTGTGCGTGCCGTCGCCACCGAGCACGGCGATCAGCGCCACCTCGCGTTCGGCCATCAGGCGTGCCGCGCGGCGGGTGTCCTCGACGGTCTGGCGCAAGGTCAGGTCGAGAAATTCGAGGGCCGGCCAGTGACTGCTGCGGGCCTGGCGGCTGTGGCTGTTCTTCAACACGGCGGCAGCGATGCCGGTCATGTCGGTGGGCATCAGCACCTGCTCGATGCCGGTGGCCCCGAAAGCGGCCAGCAGGCGCTGGATCACCGAAACCTTGTCAGTGCTGGAAAACAACCCGGCATTGGCGGTCAGGCGTCGCACGTCTCGGCCCGATGCGGGATTGGCGATGATGCCCACCGTCAGCGGTCGACGACTCATGGCGCCACCGTGGGTGAGACAGGCAAATGACCTGGGCAGGGAGACATACGCACCTCGTTGTTATTATTGGATGGCCCGTCGGGCGGGCTTCAGAGGTAGAGCAAGGGCGGTGCCAGTTGCTGGCATAACCTGCGAAACGTCCGGTCTAGAGCGGTTCTTTGGTGGTTATGGGTACAGCGAAGCGAGCCCCGGTGAGACGCCACATGTCAGCCTGCACGAGGGCTCGGCGAGACGGTGAGACGTGGCGTCTCACGCCGGCCATCGGCGTCATCAGGCTTGTCTGCGCAGGGCGAAGGGCGCTTAATGCGTCCACAACGATAAGAAGCTGAACCGGAGGCCCCTATGCTTTCCGCTCACTCCCGGGCGCACGTGGATTGCGTCAGCCGCGTGGTAAGAAACGCGGATCAATTGCCACAACTGCCCGTCCCGGACCTGATCCTCGACTCCTGGCGCCGCTCCATGGAGCAGCACCACTTGGACCCGGGCTCGCTGCAAGGCCCACGCATCCTGTCGGAGAATGTGCTCAAGCAATGCCGCGAGCGCTCCGAGCTGTTCCTCAACATCGCCAGCGAAGAAGTGGCGCGTCTGCACGGTCGGGTGCGCGATGCCGACTACTGCGTCCTGCTCACCGACGCCCAGGGCCAGACCATCGATTACCGGGTGGAAACCGCGATCCGCAACGACTGCCGCAAGGCCGGGCTGTACCTGGGCACCTGTTGGTCGGAAGGTGAGGAAGGCACGTGTGGCGTGGCAGCGGTGCTCACGGCGAAGGCGCCGGTGACCGTGCACAAGCGCGATCATTTCCGCGCAGCGTTCATCGGCCTGACCTGCTCCGCCGCGCCGGTCTTCGACCCCCAGGGCGGGTTGCTTGGGGTGCTGGATGTCTCGGCGGTGCGCTCGCCGGATGATCGGCGCTCGCAGCATCTGATCCGACAAATGGTGGTGCAGAGCGCCCGGGAAATCGAGCAGGCGTTTTTCATGAGCAGCGCTCAAAAGTACTGGGTGCTGCGGGCCCACCGCAACGCCGGATACGTCGACAGCCAGCCCGACTTCCTGTTCGCCTGGGATGACGACGGTTGCCTCCAGGCCTTGAACCCAGCCGCCCGCCAGTATTTGTTGCAGCAGTACGGTCAGTTACCGCAACACATCAGCCAGGTCTTCGACCCGCAACAGTTGCACCGCGCCCGTGATGAGAGTCTCTACCCGCTCGACCCCGCTCTGCATGGCCGCTTGAGCGCGCCACGTCATCGGGCCAGCCCGCGGCCCCGGGCGGCGCTGGCCCCGGCCGAATTGGATCCGCGCCTGGCCGACAGCCTGCGCCTGGCGGTGCGGGTCAAGGACCGCAACCTGCCAGTGCTGATCCAGGGCGAAACCGGTTCGGGCAAAGAGGTATTCGCCCGTCAATTGCATCAGGCCAGTCAGCGCCGGGATCGCCCTTTCGTGGCGTTGAACTGCGCGGCGATTCCCGAAAGCCTGATCGAGAGCGAGTTGTTCGGCTACGTCGCCGGGGCCTTCACCGGCGCCTCGACCAAGGGCATGCAGGGGTTGTTGCAGCAGGCCGATGGCGGAACGCTGTTCCTCGATGAAATCGGTGACATGCCGCTGGCCTTGCAGACCCGTCTGCTGCGGGTACTGGCCGAGGGTGAAGTGGCACCGCTGGGCGCATCCCGTCGCAAAGCAGTGGACATCCAAGTGATCTGCGCCACCCACCGCGACCTGGAGACGCTGGTGGCCGCTGGCGAGTTTCGTGAGGATTTGTACTTCCGCCTCGGCGGTGCGCGCTTCCAGTTACCGCCGTTGCGCGAGCGCAGTGACCGGTTGATGCTGATCAACCGCATTCTCGCCGAGGAGTCGGCGTTATGTGGCGAGGCTCTGCAGTTGAGCGGCGCGGCCTTGGAATGCCTGCTCGGTTATCACTGGCCGGGCAATATCCGCCAGTTGCGCCATGTGCTGCGTTACGCCTGCGCGGTGTGCGAAGGCAGTGTCATCCAACTCAGCCAGTTGCCCGAGTCGTTGCACCCCGCAGATGCCGATGCCCATGCGCCGGAGCCCATCGCCAGCCCGGAACGCCAGGCCCTGCTCGATGCCTTGGTGCGTCACCGCTGGAAGCCCACCGCCGCTGCTCGCGCCTTGGGCATTTCCCGGGCAACCCTGTACCGACGGGTGCATCAGCATGGCATCGACATGCCTGGCCGAAGCCCGGCGTGAAGACGAGGGGCTATTTCTGCGCCAATTCATGACGCACGCACTGTTCGTAGTAGGTCTGCTTGACGGCGGCCGGCTTGAGGCGCGAAGCGCTGTTGTAGGTCTGTTCGGTAATGCCCAGGGCAGTCATGCGCATCCAGGGCCGGGGAAACTTGCGCACTTGCAAGCGCTTGCGCGCACCGTACAGGCTGGTGCCAGAGAGCTTGGAGGCCTGCGCCCCGGCCGCAATGTCCGAACCCCAGCGGCAGACCGACTGCTGGTTTTGCGTCAATGCCCGGGCCTGGGCCTCAAGCGAGACGGCCGCGAGCAGAAATGTCGCCACGACCCACATGGAAATACGCATAGGTTTGTCGCCCAACTTTCTGAAATAAAAGAAGTTTGACGATGTTCAAATGAGCAAGGGGCCAGCACTTGGCCGAAAAAACCACGCCGACGTTGCGGTTCCCCGTGGCGAGGGAGCTTGCTCCCGCTGGGCTGCGCAGCAGCCCCAAAAAGGCTGGACACGGCCAGTCTGTTATACCGAGGTGTCTGGTTCTGGGGTTGCTTCGCAACCCAGCGGGAGCAAGCTCCCTCGCCACATGGACCGGGTTGCAGCCCTCTTGTGGTGAGGGGATTTATCCCCGCTGGGCTGCGCAGCAGCCCCAAAAAGGCTGGACACGGTCAGCCTGTTATACCGAGGTGGCTGGTCCTGGGGTTGCTTCGCAACCCAGCGGGGATAAATCCCCTCACCACAGAATGGTGTTTGGTCGTAAATGCTTTGTTGGCCTGAAACACCCAACCCTCCAGCCAACCACAAGCCCGTGGCGAGGGAGCTTGCTCCCGCTGGGCTGCGCAACAGCCCCAAAAAGGCTGAACACGGTCAGCCTGTTACACCGAGGTGTCTGGTTCTGAGGTTGCTTCG